>OZ244194.1:0-12500 GCA_965216665.1 Arenicellales bacterium
GCTGTCCGCGTTGGCGGCGAAGAACATCGTGCGCGGGCGGGTAGGGCGTTCCTGGATGGCAATTCGGGACATGGATATTGCCGCCGAGTTGATCGGTATCCGCCCACTGGCAGCGAAACTGTCGGCGTTCGCCACCAGCTCGTTTTACGTCGGTATGGCCGGCGCATTGTATTTCGGCGTCTGGCTCGGTTCCGCCGAGCCCATAGAAGCATTCGGCATCGACCAGTCGTTTCTGGTTTTGTTCATGATTATCATCGGTGGTTTGGGCAGCATTCTGGGCTCGTTCTTGGGTGCGGCGTTCATGGTGCTCATGCCGATAGCGCTGAAGAACGTCATGGTCGATGGATTGGGCGTCGAGGTGGTGACGGCAAAGCATGTGGAAATCATGCTCATGGGCGTGCTCATTGTGTTTTTTCTCATTGTGGAGCCCCTGGGGCTGGCCAGATTGTGGCAGATATTGAAGGAGAAACTGCGTCTGTGGCCGTTTCCTTATTGACGGGAGTCGACCGGCCTGGACGACCCCAACGAAAACGCGACTTCCCCTTGTGTATCGGGAGTATTGCTTTATCACAGCTGAGAGAGGAGATTGGAAAATGAAATGCACGAGAATCGCCGGTGCTGTCGCCGTTGTGGCGTTGTCCGTTTCGGCTACGGTTTCTACCGCCCATGCGTACGAGCTGGTTATTCCGGCGCTAGATTACCGCACCGGGCCTTACGCGCCGAATGGAATCCCGTTCGCCAACGGCTATTACGATTACCTGACGATGCTCAACGAGCGCGATGGCGGTATCGAAGGGGTGAAGATCAAGATCGTCCAGTGTGAAACGGCGTACAACACCAAACAGGGTGTGGAATGCTACGAGAAAACCAAAAACACGGAACCGTCACGGGCCCTGGTTTACCAGCCTTTGTCCACCGGAATCACGTATCAGTTGATCCCAAAAGTCACCGTCGACAAGATACCGCTGCATTCGATGGGTTACGGACGCACCTCGGCGGCGAACGGCAAAGTGTTCGAATGGGTGTTCAATTTCCCCGCGACCTACTGGGATCAGGCCGCCGTGTTCCTGAAGTACATCGGCGAAAAGGAAGGCGGTATAGACAAACTCAAGGGTAAGAAGATCGCCCTCGTGCATCACAACTCGGCATACGGCAAAGAGCCGATTCGCACGCTGGAAAAGGCGGCGGAAAAGTTCGGCTACGAGTTTCTCCAATTGGCGGTCGACCACCCCGGTCAAGAGCAAAAAGCGACTTGGTTGCAGATACGCCGCGAGCGACCGGATTGGGTGCTGATGTGGGGTTGGGGTGTCATGAATCAGGTCGCCGTCAAGGAGGCCGCGTCCATCCGCTATCCCATGGACCGGTTTCTGGGCGCCTGGTGGTCCGGCTCCGAGAACGACGTGCTCCCGGCGGGCGAGGGTGCGCACGGTTACTTGTCCGGCGCATTCCATGCTCCCGGCGATGGTTTTCCTGCGCACGATGACATAAAAAAGCACGTCTACGACAAGAACCTCGGCGCCGGGGAACGCGATCGGATCGGCGAAGTCCTGTACAACCGCGGTCTGATCGCGGCGGTTTACGCGACGGAAGCGATTCGCAACGCGATGAAGCTCCACAATACGAAAGAGGTCACGCCGGAAATGGTGCGCGACGGTTATGAAAACCTGGATCTCACCGAGAGCAGGCTTACGGAACTGGGTCTGCCGGGGTTCACCATTCCGGTCAAAATTACCTGTGCGAATCACGCTGGACCGCGCAAAGTCGCGGTTCAGCAGTGGGACGCGAAAGCCAAGAAGTGGAGCTTCGTCAGTGACTTTTACGACACCATGCGCGATATCGTAGATCCACTGATCGAGGAGGATTCGACCGGGTTTGCCAAGGAAAACGGTATCACGCCGCGCGAGTGCTGAAGCCGATCGATGGCGATGGCAAGCCAACATGGCGACGCGTCCGAGGCAAACTCGGACGCGTTGCTTTGCGTCAACAATATCGAAGTCGTCTACGATCACGTTATCCTGGTTTTGAAGGGCGTATCTCTGGAAGTCGCCGAGGGTGATGTGGTGGCGCTCTTGGGCGCCAACGGGGCGGGCAAGTCGACGACTCTTAAGGCAATCTCGAATCTCCTCGGCGCCGAGCGCGGCGTCGTGACCAAAGGCGCGATTACCGTGCGCGGTGAGGCTGTGCACAATCTATCGCCGAACGAGCTCGTCAACCGGGGTGTGGTACAGGTCATGGAAGGGCGGCACTGTTTCGAACATCTCACCGTCGAGGAGAATCTGCTCACCGGGGCCTACACCCGTAACGACGGCCGTGCGGCGGTCCAGACCGATCTCGACCTGGTGTATGGCTACTTCCCCCGCCTCAAGGAGCGGCGCAAAGCGCAGGCCGGATATACGTCCGGGGGTGAGCAACAGATGCTGGCAATCGGCCGCGCGTTGATGGCTAAACCCTCGATGATCCTGCTTGATGAACCCTCGATGGGGTTGGCGCCGCAGTTGGTGGAGGAAATTTTCGAGATCGTCAGAAACTTGAACCAACAGGAGAAGGTGACGTTCCTGCTCGCCGAACAGAATACGAATGTGGCGCTACGTTACTCGCGCTCGGGCTACATTCTGGAAAGCGGACGGGTAGTTATGGACGGTGATGCGCGAACCCTGCTGGACAATGAGGACGTGAAAGAGTTTTATCTCGGTGTCGGCGCCGAGGGGCGTCGCAGTTTCCGGGAAATCAAGCACTACCGCCGGCGTAAGCGGTGGCTGGCGTGAGCTGCCCGCCTCCGGGATAGTGGTGCAGAGTATGGAGACCGGCGGCCACTACGACGACCTGGAAACGCGCCCGCGCGAGGCGCGGGAGCGCGCCTTGTTCACGGCGTTGCCGGCGCAGATTGCGTATGCGAAATCCCACACCACCGCTTACGCGCGGATGCTGGAAAACGTGGACGCCGGCGAGATTGGGGACCGGCACGCGCTCGCACGATTGCCCATCACGCGCAAGTCGGAACTGGTCGCGCTGCAGGCGGAACAGCCGCCGTTCGGCGGTTTCGCGGTCAGCGGCGTATTGCGGGGGGGCAAGATCTTCGCATCGCCGGGCCCGTTGTACGAACCGGAAAGCGGTGGCGGAGATTACTGGCGGCTGGCGCGAGCCTGCTATGCGGCCGGGTTCCGCCCCGGCGACTTGGTGCACAATGCCTTTGCCTATCACTTCACCCCGGCCGGGTCGATGTTGGAAAGTGGCGCCCTGACGCTCGACTGCGCGGTGTTTCCCGCCGGCACCGGTAACACCGAGTTGCAGGCACGGACGGTGGCGCAGTTGCACCCGCAAGCGTATACCGGGACGCCGTCATTCTTGAAAATTCTGTTGCTGAAAGCGCGAGAACTGAAGCTCGACATCGGTTCTTTGCACAAAGCGCTGGTCAGCGGTGAGGCACTGCCGGCCGGTTTGCGCGCCGAGATCGCAGAGATGGGTGTGTCGGCGCTTCAGTGCTACGCCAGCGCCGATCTCGGGCTCATCGCCTACGAATCATCGGCCAGGGAGGGACTGATCATCGACGAGCAAATCATCGTCGAAATCGTTCGGCCCGGTACCGCGACTCCGGTTCCCGACGGTGAGGTGGGTGAGGTCGTAGTGACCACATTTAACAAGGCCTATCCACTCATCCGGTTCGCCACCGGGGATTTGTCGGCGGTAATGTCCGGTGTTAGTCCGTGCGGCCGCACCAACACCCGCATCAAGGGATGGCTGGGGCGCGCCGATCAAGCTGCCAAAGTCAAAGGTTTGTTTGTGCATCCCGGCCAGATCAGTGCAGTTTTGAAACGGCATACCGAGGTCCACAAAGCGCGTTTGGTGGTTGACAACGATGGAACTTCGGATCGAGTGATCCTGGTTTGCGAGGTGGCGGAGCGACATGAGGGCCTGGGGAATGCGATCGCCGATAGCCTGCGCGAGATCTGTAAAATCAGGGGCCAGGTCGAACTCGTTCCACTGGGGTCGTTGGCCAACGATGGAAAGGTGATCGATGACGTGAGAACCTACGAATAACCGAATCTTGCGTGCGCCGGTGCGGCAGTCGGCCCGGACTCGCAATGCATACTAGAGGTCTAGCCCTTATGTCCAAGAAGCCCGTCAGCCGGTTTCCCGTGCCCCACCGTCAGGACCTCGAACCGGACCTGCGCGAACGCATGGAGGAAGTCGAGGAGAAAGCCGGTTTCGTACCCAACGTATTCACCGCGCTTGCGCATCGCCCGGCGGAATTCCGCGCGTTCTTCGATTATCACGATGCCTTGATGCTCAAGGAAAGCGGATTATCGAAGGACGAGAAAGAAATGATCGTGGTCGCCACCAGCGCGGTCAACCGTTGTCCCTACTGCGTCGTCGCCCACGGTGCGATCCTCCGCGTGTACGCCAAGAATGCGCATATCTCCGATCAGCTCGCCATCGATTTTCGTAAAGCCGATATCTCGCCGCGCCAGCGTGCCATGCTGAAGTTTGCAGTGAAGCTCGCGGGCCCCGCACCGTCGGTGGAGGACGAGGATTTTCAAGCGTTGTACGAGCATGGATTTAGTGACGAAGATATCTGGGATATCGGTGCGATCACCGCGTTTTTCGCGCTGTCGAACCGCATGGCGAGCCTGCTCGAAATGCGACCGAACGAGGAATTCTACGATCTCGGACGAACCTGATCGGAACCCGCTTGCGATAGAGACGGGTCATCCTGCCGCGGTTCGGTTTGGCGGTTGTGGATTTTCGTTATTCTGGTATAACTACGCCTCGACGCACGGGTCATCCGTATCACCGCAAGGGCATGTACGTTCGAGGGAGGCACCAGAATCCTCGAGAGCGCATTTTTCGTACCAACGCTTGCGCAGATTGAACAACAATAACAAAGCTGTCCGCGATTAGAGGGGCCGTCAGGCCCCTTAATTTATGGTTTTCGCGTCGCGGTACTTTACCCGGCCGCGCGTTTGTCATTACTCTTGATCCCATGATAAGGGCTGGAATTATCGGCGGCACTGGTTATACCGGAGCCGAATTGCTGCGTCTATTGGCGCTTCATCCGGACGTGCGGCTTGCCGCGATTACATCGCGCGGTCAAACCGGGACGCCGGTAACGGAGCTGTTCGCCAATCTGCGCGGCCATCTCGACCTCGAGTTTGTCGGGCCGGAATCCGCCGACCTCGGTAGTTGTGACGTGGTGTTTTCGGCGACGCCCAACGGTGTGGCGATGACCTACGCTCGCGATCTGCTCGCTGCCGGTGTCCGCATGATCGATGTCGCCGCGGATTTCCGCCTGAAGGATCGCGCTACCTGGGAGCACTGGTACGGTATGTCGCACGCGTGTCCGGAGCTTCTCGAGACTGCGGTTTACGGGTTGCCGGAGGTGTACCGCGACCGAATCCGGAGCGCGCAGTTGGTCGCGAATCCCGGTTGCTACCCGACGGCGATCGTGCTTGGCCTGCTACCCCTGATGGAAGACGGGCTGGTCGATCCCCGGACCCTGATCGCCGACGCCAAGTCCGGTGTGAGCGGCGCAGGACGCGGCGCGAAGGTGGGCAGTCTGTTTGCGGAGGTGAGCGACAGTTTGAAGGCGTACGCGGTACCCGGGCATCGCCATGCCCCGGAAATCAACCAAACGCTGAGCGACGCGGCGGGGCAGCAGGTCGATATTCTGTTCGTCCCGCATCTCGCGCCCATGATTCGCGGTATTCATGCCACGCTGTACGCCGGGTTGCTGGACACAGCCACCGATTTACAAGCGTGTTATCAGGAGCGCTACGCAAATGAACCGTTCGTCGACGTTCTGCCGCCCGAGTCACATCCCGACACCCGTTCGGTGCGGGGCGCCAACGTCTGCCGGATCGCGGTGCACCAACCCGCTGCGGGGCAGCGGGCGGTGGTACTATCGGTCATCGACAATCTGGTCAAAGGCGCCGCCGGTCAGGCGGTACAGAATATGAACATCATGTTCGGTCTGACTGAAACGTCAGGCTTGTCGAGCGCCGCGTTGCTGCCCTGACCGCCGGTGGAGCGGCCCGCACGCGAGGGGGGGTAGGTTTCTTGCCGCAAACCTGTTGTTCGTGTGTCGGCGGCCGGCACTTGGTGATGCGCGCCGAACTGGGGAGTTTGAGAGAGGTCGATACGAATCGGTTACCCTAGCGGGTCTGAAGGTGGCGGCTTGCTGCGCAACAATACTGAACAGATCGTCATTCGTCCGCGGCTCTCGAGCCCGGCTAAAGCGGCGTTGACGCTGGCTGTGCTGCTGGCGGTGGCGGGGTTGACCGTTACTGCGTACCGCTTCGGTGTAAACGTCGCGGATAATAGCGATACGCTTGCCCGGTTGCAGCGGGATCTCGATGCCGAGCGCGAACATAATCGGCGTTTGCAGGAAAGCCTGGCGAAGGCGGAACGACAGCTGGGCATCGACGCGGCGGCGTACCGTGAGCTCGGGACCGCGCTCGCCGCCGCCAACACACAGATGGTGGAACTCGAGTCCGAGCTCAAATTTTACCGCAGCATTATCGCACCGGCGGACGGCGAGCGGGGTGTGAAAATTCAGGATTTCGCCGTGATGCGCGGCGCAGAGCCGCACAGCTATCAATACAAATTGGTCTTGATTCAAGCACTTGAGCACAACCGAGTGGTGGAGGGCACGGTGAGGTTGGCCATCAAAGGCGTGCGTGACGCAGGGCCCGCGGAGCTGGAGGTGCCGGATTCCCCGATCGCGGTCAAGTTCAAGTATTTTCAGAATATAGAGGGATCCATCGAGTTACCGGCCGAGTTTCAGCCTGCGGAGGTGATCATAACCCTGGTTATCGGCGCAAAAAAACCACACACTACACAACGGAGCTTTCCCTGGAAAGCGGTGTGAGCCAAGCGATGCCGATTGGTCTACACTGAAGTTTGAGCTCCGGTGGGAGAGAATCGGGAAGGATTTAACTGCCAGTGAGGAGGACTGTATGTTGAGTCGAAAATCGTCCGCCCAGACGGGCCCGGACAGCAAGCCGGTAGACACCATCGATACTCTGGTGGGTCAGAAGAGCGTGTTCAAAGGCGATCTGGAATTCTCCGGCGGGTTACGTATAGACGGCAAAGTCAAAGGCAACGTGATTGCCACCGACGACAGCTCCAGCACCATGGTATTGAGCGAGCTGGGCGAGGTCGAAGGTAATGTGACCGTTCCCCACGTGATCGTCAATGGCACCATCAAGGGCAATATCAGCTCGGGAGGGCGCGTCGAACTGCAGGCGAAAGCGCAGATCATTGGTGACGTGCATTACCGGGCCGTGGAAGTGGAGCTGGGCGCCACCGTTAACGGTAACCTGGTTTGCGACCCCGGCACCAAGAGCGCGCATTTGGCGCCGGTGGAGGATACGGAGACCGCCGACAGCGAGTATGTCTCGGCGTCGTAACCCATGCGGGTGGTTGACCCGCCGCAGCCGCAATTGCAATAATTGACTGAGTCTAATTTTTGATTTGGTTGTCAGGAGGCACGCGATGAGCGTCCCAGCAGGCGAGATGCCGGCGCCATTGGAATTCACCGACAGCGCGGCATCCAAAGTGAAAGAATTGATCGACGAGGAGAACAACCCGGATCTGAAACTGCGCGTATTCGTTCAGGGCGGTGGCTGTTCGGGGTTTCAGTACGGGTTCACGTTCGATGAAGAGCAGCACGACGACGACACCGCTGTAGAGCGTGGCGGCGTCACGCTGTTGATCGACCCCATGAGCTTCCAGTATCTGGTGGGAGCGAAAATCGATTTTCGCGACGATCTGGAGGGGGCGCGCTTCGTTATCAACAATCCCAACGCCGCCACGACGTGCGGTTGCGGGTCGTCGTTCTCGGCGTAGTAAACGAGTCGCATCGACAATAGTATGTGCGGGGAGGCGTTCGCCTCCCCGTTTTCATTCCACCGGTTGCCGGGTAGCGCCGCGTGTCGGTTGCCATATCGCGCCCAGTACCACCTCACGACGGGCGCCGGTCACGCTCGGTAGATTACCGGATAGGCCGTGCACGCACCGGTGGGCAAGCCAAGCGAAGGCCACCGCCTCGATCCAGTCCGGGTGCATGCCCAGCACCCGTGTGTCTTCGACGCGACGCTCGGGCAGGTGGCGTCTGAGCTCGTTGACCAGCGTGCGGTTGTGCACGCCGCCGCCGCACAGATACACTGCTGCCGCGGGTGCCTGGGCGGTAATGCCTTCTGCGATCGTGCAGGCGGTAAGACGCGTCAGCGTCGCTTGTACGTCCGCCGCCACCACCCGCGCATGCGCCTCACGCGCCGCGTCCAGCCAGCGAAGGTTGAAACGTTCACGACCGGTACTTTTAGGCGGCGCGACCTGGAAGTACTCGTCCTTGAGTAGGTTCTCGAGGAGAGCGGTATCCACGCGGCCCGAGGCGGCCCACTCGCCCTGCGGATCATAGGGCAACCCGCGTTGTCGTCGTATCCAGGCATCGAGAAGCGTGTTGCCGGGGCCCGTATCGAAACCGACAACGGGCGCCGCCGGATCTTGCGGTAATACGGTCAGGTTGGCGATCCCGCCGACGTTGACGATCACGCGGTCCTCGTCGTGGGAATGGAACGCGGCACGATGGAACGCCGGCGCAAGAGGCGCGCCCTGACCACCCGCGGCCAAGTCGGCGCTGCGAAAATCGGATACCGCGGGAATTCCGGTCCGCTCGGCGATGACCGCCGGGCAGCCCAACTGGACCGTGGCGGGAAACGGCGCCTCAGGAAAGTGCCCGACCGTCTGGCCGTGGCTGCCGATGGCGCGCACCGAGTCTGGACTGAGGTTGCACCGGCGCAGGAGCGCTGACGTCGCAGCGGCGAATTCGGCGCCCAACTCCACGTCCAGAAGGGCGATCTGCCGCAGGCGGTCCCCGGTACCGACGATTGCCGCGTCGATCTTTGCCCCCAGGGCGGCCGGATAAGGGTGGCGGTAGGTCGCGGACACGGAGACCCCGCCGTGCGCGTCGATCTCGATCAGGGCGGCATCGATGCCATCGGCGCTGGTGCCGGACATCAACCCGATGTAATACACGCGGATCCGGGTCCTTACGCCTGAGTCCGGGTCGCGAGCGCGACCCCGCGCGGCTTACTCGTTGCTGGCAACTTCGGTGCTGTTGTAGACCGAAATCCGATCGACCCACTGCTGCGCTTCGGCAACAAAAGCGTCACGATAGCGCGCTTCGATTCCACCTTTCTTGGGGAATCGGTAGGTGAGTGGATTGCGGTGCTGCCCGTGTACCCGGAATTCATAGTGCAAGTGCGGCCCGGTGGCGAGCCCGGTACTGCCCACGTAACCGATCACGTCGCCCTGTTTGACCACCGTGCCTTTGCGTAATCCCCGTTTGTAGCGAGACAAGTGTGCATAAAGTGTGCTGTAGGCACCGCCGTGATTCAAGCGCACCGTCTTCCCGTAGCCACCGTTGCGCCCGACGAAGCGCACTCGACCGTCGGCGGTGGCGAGAACCGGCGTGCCCGTGGGTGCGCCGTAGTCGACACCTTTATGGGCCCGCCATTTCTTGAGGACCGGATGAAAACGGCGCTTTTTAAAACCCGATGTGACGCGGCTGAACCGTACCGGTGTGCGCAGGAAGGTACCGCGCAGACTTTTGCCCTCGGGGGTGAAATACGAGGTCCGCCCCTGCTCGTCCACGTGGCGTACCGCGTGATGCGTACGCCCGTTGTTGATGAATTCCGCGGCGATGATTTCCCCGCGCCCGATCCGATCGCCGTCGGGATGAAACAGTTCCTCGTAGACAACGACGAACCGGTCGCCCTGACGCAGGTCGAGGGCAAAGTCGATATCCCAACCGAAAATCGCGGCGAGCTCGAAAATCTGTCGGTCCGCCATGCCAGCCTCGGTCCCGGCCTGAAACAAGGACGTGCGTATCGTGCCGATAGCGAACCGATGTCGGATCTCTAGTTCGCGCGCTTGCTCGCGTACCTCGATCTGGTCTCCGTCCACCTCGATTTCCAGGAACGATCTATCGTCGAGGTCGAATTGCAGCGTGCGTGGGTCGCCCTGCGCGTCAATACCGATTTCCAGGCCGCGTCCCGGTCGCAACCCGCGTACTAGGTCGCGCGGGAGTAGACTGGCGATGCGCGCTGTTTGCTGGCGGGTCACGCCCGCCGCGGCGAAGATCTTGGCCAACGTGTCGCCCCGCTGGATGCGGTGCGAGTGCCAAGTCAGGGTAGGCCCGCCATTCAGTGCTGCGTCGTCCCCGTCCTCCGCGGCAACGATCGGCAGGGGCTCCGAGAGCGCCACCAGCATCGGCGCTTCCGCGTCGTCGAAGACCGTGCGTGAGGACGCCGCATCTTGCGACGCGTTACTGCCGGCCTCCAACCACGCGGCCAGTGCCATGACGGCGACCGCGCACGCCAGAGTACGGCGGCCCGACCGTCGCCGTGCGTCACTCGCCGCGGTACGTCCCAGGCTCTTCAGATCGCGCGAAAAAACGTTGTTATTTTGGTGGTTTGCCAAAATTATTAGTATTTTACTTTTAAAGTACTGCTTTAATTATAGCCCGCATTTCCAGGATGGAATGAAGTCATCGCGGGCTGTGTTGGGTGACCGTCGCGTGGCAGCCGGGTCGCTTGTATCCGAGGGGGCGACCCAGTACGCTTCGCCCTTTTCGCGGGCCAGAGTATAAGGGGAACCGGTGTCGAAGTCACTCCAAGAAACTGTCCTGGCATTGCGTCGTGGTGCCGACGAGCTCATCAGCGAGGCCGAGCTCATCGCTAAACTCGAGCAGGGTCGCGCGCTCAAGATCAAAGCCGGATTCGATCCGACCGCCCCCGACCTGCACTTAGGCCACACGGTGTTAATCAACAAGCTTCGACAGTTTCAGGATTTGGGCCACGAGGTGATCTTCCTGATCGGGGATTTTACCGGCCTGATTGGCGATCCTACGGGGAAGAACGCCACACGTCCGCCACTGTCGCCGCAAGAGATCGCCGCCAACGCGGCCACGTACCAGGCACAAATTTTCAAAATTCTCGATCCCGACCGTACACGCGTGGCGTTCAACTCGAGGTGGATGCGCGATATGAATGCCGCCGGGCTGATCCGCCTGGCAGCGCAACATACGGTGGCGCGCATGCTGGAACGCGACGACTTCGGAACCCGGTACCGGAGCCATCAGCCCATCGCAATCCACGAATTTCTTTACCCACTGGTGCAGGGTTACGATTCCGTGGCCCTTGAGGCGGACGTGGAATTGGGCGGCACCGATCAGAAGTTCAACCTGCTGGTGGGCCGCGAGCTGCAAAAGCATGCTGGCCAGTCCCCCCAGGTGGTGTTGACCATGCCTTTGCTGGAGGGCCTCGACGGGGCACAGAAAATGTCCAAGTCGCTGGGGAACTATGTCGGTATCACGGAACCGCCGGAGGAGATGTTCGGCAAGATCATGTCGATCTCCGACGCGTTGATGTGGCGTTGGTACGAGCTACTGTCTCTGCAATCGGTGACGCACATTGAACGGTTGCGCGCCGAGTGCGACGCGGGCCGCGCGAATCCCCGCGACGCCAAAGTCGCCCTGGCCAACGAGATCGTGTGCCGGTTTCACGGCGAGGCGGGTGCGCGCCGCGCCGAAGCGGATTTCGTGTCCCGTTTTCGCCGTGGTGAAACCCCGGCGCAGATGCCGGAGATCGAGCTCAAGGCCGACGGTGCCGGGCTGCGGCTGGCTCAGGTCTTAAAGCTGGCACGATTGACCGCCAGCACTTCAGAATCCCTGCGCATGGTCAAGCAGGGCGCGGTCCGTATCGATGGGGAGCGCGTAGCGGACGGCGCGCTTGAAATCCCGGTCGGATGTACCCACGTCATCCAGGTGGGCAAGCGGCGATTCGCGCGCGTGTCTATCCGTTAGGCGGCCGAGCGGTTCGACGGTCGTGACAGCGCGCACACCGACGCCCGTGCGGCGCGCCAGACCTCCGCATCGAGCCCATTTTCCTGGCGTTTTCGCCCCCCTATCGCGCCGGTAAAACCCGCTGTTCTTTCGAACTATTGAGCGTATAATAAAAAATTCCCCCATTTGTTGACCGGGGCGCCGAGGTGCGTATAATTCGCGCCCGCTCAAGGCCCTCGAGGGGCCTTTGCTCTTTTATAAATTGGACCAAGCAATTTGTGTGGGCGCTTCGTCGATTCGAGGTTTCCAAAAGATCAATCCTAACCCCTTTGCGGGGAGCGGATACCCAGTTTTACCCTCTCTATCGGAGAGGTTAAGAAGTTTAAACTGGAGAGTTTGATCCTGGCTCAGATTGAACGCTGGCGGCAGGCCTAACACATGCAAGTCGAACGGTAACGACAGAAACAATCCCTTCGGGGTGCGTTTCTGGGCGACGAGTGGCGGACGGGTGAGTAACGCGTAGGAATCTGCCCAGAAGTGGGGGATAACCCGAGGAAACTCGGGCTAATACCGCATACACCCCACGGGGTAAAGCGGAGGACCTTCGGGCTTCGCGCTTCTGGATGAGCCTGCGTCCGATTAGCTTGTTGGTAGGGTA